>JAEMGR010000033.1 GCA_016458225.1 Myxococcaceae bacterium JPH2
AGCAGCGGCTCCACACGCGCTCGGGCCCGCCCACGCCGGACGACTTCGACGAGCTGCTCTGCCGGCGCAGGAAGTCGCGCTTCTTCCTGGCCCACCCGCGCGCCATCGCCGCGTTCGGCCGCGAGTGCACCCGACGGGGCATCTATCCCATCGAGGTGGAGGTGCAGGGCCGCAAGGTCATGGCGTGGCGGGGCGTTCCCATCCTGCCGTGCGACAAGCTGCCCATCACCGAGGAGCGCACCACGTCCATCCTCGTGCTGCGCACCGGCGAGGCGGATCAGGGCGTCATCGGCCTGCACCACACGGGCCTGCCGGACGAGGTGGAGCCCGGCCTCTCCGTGCGCCGGATGGACGTGAGCGAGAAGGCCATCACGTCCTACCTGGTCAGCACGTACTTCTCCGCGGCCCTCCTGGTCCCCGACGCGCTCGGGGTCCTGGAGAACGTGTCGCTGGGAAGCTGAGTTGTCCTCGGGCCGAGCGCGGTCAGTCCTCCGCGCTCGGCCGCTGCACGCGCTCCGTCAACGCGCGGCGGTCCAGCTTGCCGTTCTGCGTGCGCGGCAGCTCCGACAGCACGCGCACCTCGTCGACAATCATGTAGCGGGGCAGGCGCTCCGCGCAGTGCTTCTTGAGCTGGAGCAGGGACGGAGGTCGCGGGCTGGGGCTCACCACGCACGCGACGAGCCGCGCCTCCAGTCCGCTGCCGCGCGCGACCACGCCCACCGCCTGGACGTCCGGGTGGGTGAGGAGCGCCGCTTCAATCTCTCCGGGCTCGATGCGCCGGCCGCGCACCTTGAGCATGCTGTCGCGCCGGCCGACGTACTCGAAGGCGCCGTCCGGGAGCTCGCGGCACAGGTCTCCCGTGGCGTAGGGACGGTCTCCCTGCGGTGGGTGGCCCCAGTAGCCCCGCATCACCGTGGGCCCCTCCACCATCAGCTCGCCCAGCTCCTCGCCCTCGGCGCGCGCCAGCCACACCCGGTCGCCGCAGCTCGCGAGGCCGATGGGGACGGGCTCGGTGCGCTCGGGGGCGATGTCCTTCACCTCGTGGAACGTGCACACGTTCGTCTCGGTGGGACCGTAGAGGTTGAAGCACCGTGCTTGTGGCAGGTGCTCTCTCAGCGGGCGCAAGTGCTTGATGGGGAAGGGTTCTCCCGCGAAGAGGACCGCGCGGAAGGGCAGGTCCGCGTGCTCCAGCAAGCCGCCCTCGCGCATCATCAAGATGAGGGCCGAGGGCACCGAGTACCAGACGGTGAAGCGCTCGCTCTGGACGAACTCCACCAGCTTCCGGGGCGCGAAGGCGAGCGCCTCGGGGATGAGCGTCACCGAGGCGCCGCCGAGGAACGCCGCGTAGAGGTCCAGGACGGACAGGTCGAAGTAGAAGGGCGCGTGGTTGCTGAAGCGATCCTCGGGCGTCGTCCCGAGAAGCGCGTGGCACCACTCGATGAAGGCCAGCGCGTTGCGGTGGCTGATGCACACGCCCTTGGGCGTGCCCGTGGAGCCCGACGTGTAGAGGATGTACGCGAGCGCGTCCTCCTCGAGCCCGTGAGGTGGCACCGGCTCCGCGGAGCGGGCGGAGAGCTGTCCCCACGCGAACCCCGGCCCGGTGTCATCCACGAGGAGCAGGCGCGGGGGCGCGCGGCCCTCGACGCTCAAGTCGCCCGCGCGCGAGGCGGACGTCACCACCACCTGGATGCCGCAGTCCTCCACGATGCGCAGGGTCCGCGAGGCGGGGCTGTGCGGATCCAACGGCACATACGCCGCACCGAGCCTCGCGATGCCCTGCATGGCCGCCACCGCGCGCGCGGACTTCTCCGTCCAGAGGCCCACCCGGTCGCCCCGCTGGACGCCCAGCTCGAGGAGGGCTCGGGCCACGCGGTTGGCGAGCGCGTCGAGCTGGCCATAGGTGAGCGTCTCGTCCGGACCCTTCACCGCGACGGACGTGGGGAACCGCGCGGCCGAGCGGCGCACGATGTCGTCGAGTCTCATAGGCCCAGGTTGCTCGCGATGATGTCCCGCTGGATTTCCGACGTGCCGGAGAACAGCGTGCTGGGAATGGTGTCTCGCAGCACCCGTTCGATCCCCGTCTCGGACACGTAACCCATGCCGCCGTGGATCTGGATGGCATCCAGGCCGCACTGCACCGCCGCCTCGCTGATGGCCAGCTTCGCCAGCGACACCTCCATCGCCGCGTCCTCGCCCCGGTCCATGCGCCAGCACGCGCGGTACAGCAGCAGGCGCGAGGCCTCCAGGCGCTGCTTCATGTCCGCGAGGCGGTGCGAAATGGCTTGGTTCTTGCCGATGGCGCGCTTGAACTGCTTGCGCTCGCGCGCGAAGTCCACCGTCTGTTCGAGCACGCGCTCCATGAGCCCGACGTAGCCGCCGAACAGGCACGCGCGCTCCCACTGCATGGAGCGCTTGAAGAGGGGCGCGCCCTGACCCTCCGCGCCGAGTCGCGCCGCCTCGGGGACCTGGCAATCCTCCAGGTAGATGGGCGCGATGGGCGAGGTGGACAGGCCCATCTTCTGGAACGGCTTGCCCACGGTGAGGCCCGGCGTGCCCTTGTCCACGAGGAAGGCGCTCAGGCCCATGTACCCGTGGGATGGGGCCGTGACGGCATAGACGAGGAACACGTCCGCGACGGGGCCATTGGTGACGTAGCTCTTCGTGCCATCCAGCACGTAGCCCGAGTCCGTGCGCCGCGCGCGCGTCTGGAGCGCGAAGACATCCGAGCCCGCCTCGGGCTCGGAGATGGCATTGGCGCCCACCCATTCCCCAGAACACAGACGCGGCAGGTAGCGTGCCTTTTGTATGTCGTTACCACCTTCGAGGATGGGTAATACGCACGCGAACAAGTGCGCCCCCACGGAGAACACGAGCCCTGTATCGGTGCAGCCGCGCCCCAGGGCCTCCATCAGCCGCGCCGTCGTCAGCGCATCCAGTCCCAGTCCTCCATAGCGCTCGGGGATGGGCAGCCCCAGGAAGCCGAACGCTCCGCAGTGGCGCCACTGCTCCAGGAAGAGCCCCGGTCCCGACCGCGGATCCGTCAGCCTCGCCTTCGCGAAGGCGAGGGCACGCTCATAGAGATCCGTCTGCTCGCGCGTCCAATCGAAGTCCATGCGCATCCGACCTGTCTGTGGATTGTTGGCCAGTCAGCAATTATCTTGCAGGAGAGATATGCGGTTATTTTTCAGCGCCAAGGCCGGAAAAACAGTGAATCCTTGACGTGATAAATGATGATGCATTAGAAGTCCACACCCATGCGGTGTGAGTCAATTGCGGTGGTCGGGATGGGATTCCGACTTCCTGGGGCGGATTCTCCTCGGACTCTCTGGAACAACCTATGTGACGGGTTGGATGTGACTGGTGATATCCCGCCAGAGCGCTGGGGCGTTGGTCTGTTTCAAGCCATGAATTCAGACGCCGCGGGTCGGATCCGCGGGCGGCGCGCGGGGCTGGTGTCAGACGTGGACGCCGTGGATGCCAATGCCTTTCGGCTCTCCAAGCGTGAGCTGCGGCAGATGGACCCGCAGCATCGGATCCTCTTCGAGTGCGCGTGGCACGCCCTGGAGGACGCGGGCCTGCCGCTGGAGGGCCTGCGCGGCAGTCGGACGGGCGTCTTCGTCGGCAGCAACTTCAACGACTTCCAGCGGATGCTGGCCCGCGACTGGGCGGCGCTGGATGGCTACTCCTTGTTGGGCACCACGCCCGCCTTCGCCGCCAACCGCATCTCCTACGCGTTCGACCTGCGAGGGCCGAGCACCTGCTCGAGCGTGGGGTGCGCCTCGTCCACCGTGGCGGTGCACGAGGCCTGCCGCAGCCTGCTCCTGGGCGAGGTGGAGCTGGCGCTCGCGGGCGGGGTGGAGCTGATGCTCTCGCCCGACAGCAGCATCATGCTGTCGCAGGCCGGTGTGTTGTCTTCCACTGGACAGTGCCGGACGTTGGATGCGGGCGCGGACGGCTACGTGCGCGGCGAGGGCGCGGGGATGATCGTCCTCAAGCGCCTGTCCCAGGTGGCGCCGGGGGAGCGCGTCTACGCGGTCATCCGCGGCGGCGCGGTGAACCACAACGGCCGCAACGAGTGGTTGATGGCCCCGAGCGTGGAGGCGCAGGCTGACGTCATCCGGCAGGCCTGTGAGCGGGGCGGGGTGGCGCCCGCCAGCCTCGACTATGTGGAGCTGCACGGCTCGTCCTTCCTCAAGGGGGACGCGGCCGAGGCGCTCGCCATCGGCCAGGTGCTGGGTGGCCAGCGCGCGGCACCGTGCCGGCTGGGCGCGGTGAGCAACAACCTGGGCTACCTGGGCGCGGCGGCGGGCATCGCCCAGCTCATCAAGGTCTGCCTGTCGCTCTGGCACCGGACGCTGCCGCCCACCATCCATGTGGACGCGCCCAACCCGCTCATCCCCTTCGAGGAGCTGGGCCTGAGCATCCAGACAGGACGCGAGGCCTGGCCTGTCCCGGCGCTGGGTGAGCCGCGACGCGCGGGTGTCGTGTCCACCTCCTTGGGCGGCGCCAATGCCTTTCTCGTGCTGGAGGAGGCCCCCGCGCGCCCACCCCAGACGTCTCCCGATGCTTCCGTCGAGGCCCACCTGCTGGTGTTCTCGGCGCAGTCGCCCGAGGGGTTGATCGCGCGTGCGCGACAGCTTCGTGACTTCCTCGTGGAGACGGACGAGGCCGAGGCGCGGCTCGTGGATGTTTGTTTTACCGCGGCCCTGAAACGCCAGCACCACCGCCACCGCGTGGCGATGGTGGGGAGCAGCCGTGCGGGATTGGTGTCGCGGCTCGAGGATTTCCTACTCAATCCCGCGCAGACGCGTTGGGTGGAGCAAGGCCAACCAACCTCACTGGTTGAGGCGTCAGAGACCTTTGTTGACTCGGGATATGTTTCGCGAGAAGTCTTTCTCGTGGGTGGTGGGGCCTGCGTGAGTCTTCCAATTCATCCCTTTCAGAGACAGCGTTTGTGGCCGGAATGGCTGACGCCCGAGGAGGTGTCTCGTGCGCCCGGCTCGGTCCGCGCCCCCGTGCCCGCCGCGGCGCCCGTGCCCGAGCGCCCGGGTGCCACGGACTACCGCGCGGGCACTCCCGCGGAGCGTGAGGCCCGGCTCGCGGACTTCCTGCGCGCGCAGCTCGCGGAGGTGCTGGAGCTGGAGGTGGCGTCGCTGGACACGCGCGCGCGGACCTTCTTCGAGCTGGGGCTCAACTCCCTGGGCGTCGCGCAGCTCAAGGCGCGCATCACCGGGGCGCTGGGCATCGCGATGTCGGCGACGGTCCTCTTCGAGCACCCCCGGTTGGACGCGTTGGCGTCGCGCCTGCGCGCGCTGATGGATGACACGCCGGCGGCTGTTCCCGAGGGCTCCCACGGCGAGGAGTGGGCGCTGGTGGAGCGCATCGCGGGGCTGTCCGAGGAGCAGGCGCGCGAACTGATTGCCCGGAAGCTGGCGGAACTCACCATCGAGGTCGGATGATGAATCGCAAGGACGGCGTGGGCTCGGAGCTGACTCCCCTCCAGCAGGCCCTGCTCACCATCGAGAAGCTCCAGCGCAAGCTGGTCGCGGTCACCTCGGGGAGCGAGGACGCCATCGCCATCATCGGCATGGGGTGTCGCTTCCCGGGCGGGGCCTCGGGGACGGCGCGCTTCCGCGAGCTGCTGTGGGGCGGGCGCGAGTCGGTGGTGGAGGTCCCGGCGGAGCGCCGCTCGCTGCAGGGCATTCATGATCCGGACCCCGCGGCTCCCGGCAAGTCCACGCTGCGCCGGGCGGCCTTCGTGGACGGGGTGGAGCGCTTCGACGCGGAGTTCTTCCGCATCTCGCGGCGCGAGGCGGAGGGGATGGATCCGCAGCAGCGCTTCTTCCTGGAGGTGTGCTGGGAGGCGCTGGAGGACGCGGGGCTGCCGCCGCACGCGCTGCGAGGAACGCGAACCGGCGTGTTCGCGGGCGTCCACGCTCGGGACTACGCCCTCATCGCGGAGGGCGGGTTGGAGAAGGTCGGCGCGCACTACTCGTCCGGAGTGGATGCCAGCTACGTCCCGGGTCGCCTGTCGTATCTGCTCGGGCTCGAGGGCCCGAGCCTGGCGGTGGACACCGCGTGCTCGTCGTCGCTCGTCGCCGTGCACCTGGCGTGTCAGAGCCTGCATGCGGGGGAGTCGACGGTCGCCATCGCGGGGGGCGTGAAGCTGCTGCTGGCCCCGCACCTCAGCGTGTTCCTCACCAAGGCGGGCGCGCTGTCTCCCTCGCAGCGGTGCCGCGCCTTCGACGCCGCGGCGGACGGCATGGTGCAGGGCGAGGGCTGCGGGGTCGTCATCCTCAAGCGCCTCCGGGACGCCGTGCGCGATGGGGACCGAGTGCTCGCCACGCTGCGCGCGACGGCGATGAACCACGATGGCGCGAGCGGGGGCCTCACGGTCCCGAACGTCCGCGCCCAGGAGTCGCTCTATCGCCTCGCGCTCCAGCGCGCCGGCATCGAGCCCGGCCAGGTGGACTACCTGGAGGCCCACGGTACGGGCACGCGGCTGGGTGACCCCATCGAGTTGGAGGGCGTGGCGCGGGTGTACGGGGCCGGGCGCGCTCCCGAGCACCCGCTGTGGATGGGGTCGCTCAAGCCGAACATCGGACACACGGAGGCCGCGGCGGGGATCGCCGGGCTCATCAAGGCGGTGTGCATCCTCCAGTCCGGGACGATTCCTCCGTCGCTCCACTTCGAGCACCCGACGCCGGAGTTCTCCTGGGAGGGCTCGGGGCTGGCCGTCGTCCGCGAGCACACGCCGCTTGCGCCTCAGGGCCGCGCGCACCGCGTCGCCGTCAGTTCCTTTGGCATGAGCGGCATGAACGCGCACGCCATCGTCGAGTCCTATCGCGAGGCACCCTCGGCGCACCTCGATGCGGGGCCCTACCTCCTGCCCTTGTCGGCGCGGAGCGAGGCGGGGCTTCGCGAGCTGGCGGGCACGTGGCTGCGCCAGCTCACCGAGGTGCCGGACGCGAACCTTCGTGACGCGTGCTTCACCGCCGGCGCGGGGCGCTCGCATCACGAGCATCGCATGGCGCTCGTGGCGCAGACGCCCGAGGCCCTGCGGGCCCTATTGCGCAGCGCGGCCGAGGGGCGCGGCGGCGCGGGCATCCACCGAGGTTCGCTCACGGGCGCGCCACCGAAGGGCGTGACGTTCATCTTCGGCGATGACGTCGAGCAGGTGGATGGGCTCGTGCGGGAGCTGCTTGCTCGGGACCCTTCCTCGATGCGGCAGCTCGAGGGGCTGGACGCCGCGTTCCGCCGGGTGGCGGGCTGGTCGGTCTCCGAGCACCTGGCGCGCGGAAGTCGCGGGCCCCAGGCCGCGGATGTCCGAGCGCGAGGCACGGGTGTCCTGCTGGCGTGCCAGCTCGCGCTGGTCGCGTGGTGGCGCGCGTGCGGCGTCGAACCGCTGGCCGTCGCGGGGCATGGCGCGGGCGGAATCGCCGCGGCGGTCGTCGCTGGGTTGCTCACGGAAGAAGAAGCGATCCGTCTGGCGCTGCGCCTGCCGGACCCCGAGCCCCTCCTGGCTCGCACCGCGCGCTGCCACTTCTTCTCCTTCGCGGAGGAGTCGTGGCTCTCCGAAGGCGCCATGCCGCCCTCGGGCAGGTGGGTGCGCGAGGCGGTGGCCTCCGAGTCGCCGGATTGGGACCTGGTGGCCGAGCATCTGGTGGCGCGTGACTTCGCCTCCGTCTTCCTGGAGGTGGCGTGTGGTGAAGCGCTCGCGGACGCGCTGGACGCCTCCGCGCGGCGACGCGGTCGCGAGGTGCTCGTCCTCAAGGGGGATCCGCGAGACGGCGGCGAGGTGCTCCAGGGCGTGCTGACTCGGGCCGCGCGCGTGTACTGCGCGGGGCTCACCTTGCGCTTCGACTACCTGTTCCCCGAGGCGCGCAAGGTCTCGGCTCCGACGTATCCCTGGCAGCGCGAGCGTTACTGGTGGGATGGCCAGCGCGAGGCGCCGCGCGTCGTGTCGTCTCCGACTCCAGACGTGTCCGCGCGTTGGGAGGGGCTGCTCTGGGACCTGGTGTGGCGTCCTCGGGAGGTTGCTCCTGAGTCGACGAAGCGGGGCGGGCGCTGGCTCGCCGTGACGGAGAACCTGGAGGCGGCGCGTCCGCTTCGCGAGGCCTGGGGGACGGAGCACGGCGAGCTGGTGGTGGCGTGCGCCGGGCCCACCTCCGCGCGTGCGACGCCGGGCGAGCACCGGGTCGACTTCGGTCAGGGCGCTTCCTTCGCGCGAATGCTGGATGAGGTGGTGGCCTCGGGCGAGCCACTGCGTGGCGTGCTCTTCCTGGCGAGTCAGGACCCACTGGAAGAGTCCGCACCCCGGGGCGCGGCGGCGCGGCGTCAGGCCGTGGCGTTCACTTTCCTGGTCCAGGCGATGGCGCGCACCGCGCTGCCGGGCGCTCCCCGGCTGGTGCTCGTCACCCGAGGCGCACAGGAGGAGGACGGCGCGACGGGGCCGCTGTCGCTCGCGGGCGCGTCGCTCTGGGGGCTGGCCCGTGTGCTCGCGCACGAGCACTCCGAGCTGCGGTGCAAGCGGGTGGACCTGGATGCGCGACCCGGCATGGAGGCGTTGCGCGCGCTCCCCGGGGAGCTGGCGATTCCAGCGGCGAGTGACGACGACGAAGTGAAGCTTCGCGGGGGGCAGCGATTCGTCTCCGCGCTCATTCCGGGACAGCGCGCCGTGGGCGCCACGGGCGCGTTCCGTCCGCGCGCGGATCGGACCTACGTCGTCACGGGGGGCCTGGGTGGCATTGGCCTGCGGCTGGCCCAGTGGTTGGTCGCGCAGGGCGCGCGTCACGTGTCGCTGTGGGGCCGCTCAGGCGAGAGCGCGCAGGCTCGCGAGGTGCTGGCATCGCTGCGCGCGACGGGGGCTCGCGTGGAGACGCGCCGGGTGGACGTGGGCCAGCGCGACGCCGTGGCGGAGGGGCTCGACGCGCTTCGGCGCGGAGGTCCTCCGTTGGGGGGCGTCTTCCATTGCGCGGGCGTGCTCGCGGACGCGTCGTTCCTGCAACTGGAGCCCGCTGCCTTCGACACGGTGATGGGGCCCAAGGTGGATGGCGCGTGGAACCTCCACACGCTCGTCACGGACGCCACCGTGGAGCAGTTCGTCCTCTTCTCCTCGACGGCGGGGTTGGTGGGCTCGCCCGGACAGGGCAACTACGCCGCCGCCAACGCCTTCCTCGATGCCCTGGCCCGCTTCCGCCGCGCGCGGGGGCTGCCGGCGGTCAGCCTCCAGTGGGGAAGCTGGGGCGAGGTCGGCATGGCCGCCACGGACGCACGGCGCGGCGAGCGACTCGCCGAGCGAGGCATGTCGCCGATGTCCGTGGACGAGGCGCTGGGCGTGATGGCCGTCACGCTCGCGGACGCTCCGGTCAACCGCGGCATCGCGCGCTTCGACCCGAAGCGCTGGGCGCACGCCCATCCCGCCATCGCGGGCAGCGCGCTGTTCCGCGAGCTGCTGCCCACGGCGGAGCAAGGCGCCGCGACGGGGACTCCGCGCAAGCTGCGCGAGGTGCTGCTGGCGCTGGAGCCAGACGCCCGCGCCCGCGCGCTGGAGGCCCGGCTCAAGGAGATGATCGCGGAGGTCAGCCGCGTGGCCCCCGAGCGGCTGTCGTCCACCGACTCGTTCGAGGCGCTGGGGTTCGACTCCATCATGGCCCTGGAGCTGCGGGACCTGGTGCTCGCCGAGCTGGACGTGGGGCTGCCGCTCAAGAGCTTCGTGGATGAGCACTCCATCGCGCAGGTGGTGGCGGAGCTGCTGGAGCGGCTCGCGGTGGCGCGGGTGCTGACCGCGGGGGCCTCGGAGCGCACGGATACCAAGCGGGTGCTGCTATGACTCTGGACGCGCTCCTTCAGGCGCTGGCGGCGCACGGCATCACCCTGGCCGTGGAGGGTGAGCGGCTCGCGGTCGACGCGCCCTCTGGCGAGATTCCCGCCGCGCTGCGCGAGCAGCTCGTGGCGAACAAGGCGGAGCTGCTGGCCCTGCTGTCCCGCCAGGGCCGCGCGCCCGAGGCCCCACCCGAGGTGGTGGCGCGTCCCGAGGAGCGGCACGAGCCGTTCCCGATGACCGAGCTGCAGCAGGCCTACAGCGTGGGCCGTCAGTCCGAGCTGGAGCTGAACGCGTCCATGCACGCGTACAACGAGCTGGACTGCCAGGCGCTGGACGTGGCGCGGTTCGAGGAGGCGTGGAACCAGGTCGTGGCGCGCCACGAGATGCTGCGCGCGGTGGAGGTGCCCGGCTTCCAGCAGCGCATCCTCCCCAGCGTTCCTCGCTACGCGCTCCCGGTCGAGGACTTGCGCGGGCGCGGCGCCGAGGAGACCGAGGCGCGCCTCGCCGCCATCCGCGAGCGTCTGTCTCAGCAGGTGCACTCGCTGGACACGTGGCCGTTGTTCGAGCTGCGGGTCTGCCTGCTCGACGATGACCGCGCACGGCTGTTCATGAGCATCGATGGCACGTTCATCGATGGGTACAGCTTCCAGATTCTCTACCGCGAGCTGGTGCACTTCTATCAACACCCCGAGGCGGTCCTCACGCTGCCGCCCCTCGCGCTGTCGTACCGCGACTACTCGCTCGCCGTGAATGGCGCGCGCGGGGCCCGCCATGCCCGCTCGCTGGCGTACTGGCGCGAGCGGCTGGCCCGGCTCCCTCCCGCGCCCGACCTGCCGATGGAGAAGGAGCCGCGCACGCTGCGGCGCCCGCGCTTCCGTCGCTGGTTCGCGCGCGTGGAGGCGGAGGAGTGGCAGCAGCTCAAGCAGCGGGCCCGAGCGCGTCGACTGACGGAGCCGGAGCTGCTGCTGGCGGCCTACGCGGAGGTCATCGCGCACTGGAGCCGCAGCCCGCGCTTCACCCTCAACGTCCCGCACTTCAACCGCCTGTCCATCCATCCGCAGGTCAACGACATCATCGGGACCTTCGCCAGCTTCACGCTCGTGGAGGTGGACCACCGCCCGGAGCGCACGTTCACCGAGCGCGCCCACGCCATCCGAGATGAGCTGCTGCTCGCGCTGGAGCACCGCGAGGTCAGCGGCGTGGAGCTGCTGCGCGAGCTGTTCCGGGCCCAGGGCCGCATCTCCGGCGCGCTCATGCCCGTGGTGATGACGAGCTTCGCGTCCCACTCCAAGAGCCGGGACTCGCACTGGGTGGACTTCCTGGCCGAGTCCTTCGGAGGGCTCGTCGAGGCGCTGACGCAGACGCCGCAGGTGTGGATCGACCTGCAGATCGTCTACCAGCGCGGCGGTGTCTTCCTGAACTGGGACGTGGCCGAGGAGCTGTTCCCGCCCGGGATGTTGGAGGACATGTTCAATGCCTTCCGCGCGCTCCTGCACCAGCTCGCGGAGGACGACGCGGCGTGGTCGCGCAAGGACCTGGAGGTCATCCCCTGGCGGCAGCGCGAGGTGCTGGCCCGCGTCAACGACAACGCGCTCCCCTTGAGCGGGGCGCTCTTGCACACGGGGTTCTTCCGCAACGCCGCCGAGAGGCCCAACGCGCCCGCGCTGGCGACCTCCGAGGGAACGCTTACCTATGGCGAGCTGAGCCGGCGCGCCAGCCGACTCGGGCGGGAGCTGCGCGAGCGGGGCGCGACGCCCAACCGCGTCGTCGCGGTGGTGATGGAGAAGGGCTGGGAGCAGATCGTCGCGGTGCTCGGCATCCTCAGCTCGGGCGCCGCGTACCTGCCCATTGACGCGGGGCTGCCGCCGGAGCGGCGCGCGTACATGATCCGCAATGGCGGCGCCGAGCTGGTGGTGACCCAGCCTCGCTTCGCCTCGCGGGAGTGGCCCGAGGGCTTGCAGGTCCTGGCGCTCACGCCCGACGCGTTCTCCGCGCACCGCGACACGCCGCTGGCGACCCTCCAGCGTCCCGAGGACCTCGCGCACATCCTCTACACGTCGGGCTCCACGGGGCAGCCCAACGGCGCGATGCTCACGCACGCGGGGATGGTCAACGCCATCGAGTGGACCCATCGCCGCTTCGGCGTGGGACCGGATGATCGGCTCATCGCCCTGAGCGCGCTCCACCACGACTTCTCCGTCTATGACGTCTTCGGCACCTTGAGCGCGGGTGGCCTCATCGTGCTGCCGGATGCGGCCCGACGCAGAGATCCCGCGCACTGGGTCGAGCTGATGGCCCGTCATGGCGTCACGGTGTGGAGCACCGTGCCCGCGATGATGGAGATGCTGCTGACGTACCTGGAGGGCGGCAACGTTCGCCTCGGGTGCCCGCTGCGGCTGGTGATGCTGGGCGGGGATTGGATCCCCGTGACGTTGCCCGCGCGACTGCGGGCTCGGTTCGGCGGCGTGAAGCTCGTCAGCGTGGGCGGGCCCACGGAGACGTCGCTGTGGAACATCACCCACCCGGTGGAGGAGGCGGACGAGCGCCGCCGCAGCATCCCCTACGGCAAGCCCATCGCGAACACGCGGTACTACGTGATGGACGAGCGGTTGGCGGAGCGACCGCTCTGGGTTCCAGGTGAGCTGTGCTGCGCGGGCATCGGCGTGGCGCTCGGCTACGTGGGCGCGGGCGCTGGGTCCGCGAAGTTCACCCTCCACCCGCGCACCGGTGAGCGCATCTACCGCACGGGCGACCTGGGACGGTATCTGCCCGATGGGACCATCGAGTTCCTCGGCCGCGTCGACTTCCAGCTCTCCATCCGTGGGCAGCGGATTGAACCGGGCGAGATTGAGGCGGCGCTCCACCGCGAGTCGAGCCTGCGCGCGGCCGTGGTCGGCGCGGTGGGAGAGCACCACGAGAAGCGCCTCGTCGCCTACGTCGTCCCAGCGGAGGGTCACAAGGACGTCGACACGCGGCGCATCCGCGAGTCCCTGGCGCGCTCGCTGCCCGAGCACATGGTGCCGGCGACCTTCGTGGTGCTGGACGAGCTGCCGCTGACTCGCAACGGGAAGGTGGACCGGCGTGGACTGCCACACCCGGACGCGGTCGCGCGCCCGCTGCGTGTCTCGGAGCCCGCGCCGGTGTCGCGGGTTGCCTCGGGCGAAGCGCGCGAGCTGACGGCGGGGTTGGCCAAGGCCGTGGGCGAAGTGTTGGGCGTGCCTCCCGTGCAGCCGGATCGGAACTTCTTCGAGCTGGGCGCCAACTCGGTGCACCTCATCCAGCTCCACTTGCGGCTCAAGGCGTCGCTGGGGGTCTCGGTTCCCGTCGTGGAGATCTTCGGCAACCCCACCGTCCGGGCGCTGGCCCGACACCTGGGGGCCTCGGGGGTGGAGGAGGGCGCCGCAGCTCCGAGCCTCGGCGCGTCGGTGCCCGCGGCCGGAGAGCGGGACATCGCCATCGTCGGCATGAGCTGCCGGTTGCCTGGGGCGCCTTCGCTGGAGGCGTTCTGGAACAACCTGGTGAACGGCATCGAGTCCGTTGCCGCGTTCAGCGATGACGAGCTGCGCGCCGCGGGCGTGAGCGCGGCGGCGTTCCGCGACCCTCGCTACGTCCGCGCCTCGGCGGTGCTGGAGGGGCATGACACCTTCGACGCCGACTTCTTCTCCCTGACGCCTCGCGAGGCGCGCGCGTTGGATCCGCAGCAGCGCGTCTTCCTGGAGTGCGCCTGGGAGGCGATGGAGCACGCGGGCCTGCTCCCCGGAAAGGGAGACGCTGTCGTCGGGGTCTACGCGGGCAAGAGCGTCAGCCACTACCGCTACCCGTACCCGGACCTGACGCGCCCGCTGAACTTCTTCCAGGACCTCATCTCGCAGGACAAGGACTTCCTGGCCACGCAGACGTCCTACAAGCTCGACCTGCGCGGCCCGAGCGTGAACGTGCAGACGGCGTGCTCGACGTCGCTCGTCGCCGTGTCGATGGCCTGCGACGCGCTGCTCAACGGGAGCTGCGATGTGGCGCTCGCGGGGGGCGTGGCCATCAAGGTCCCGCACGCGGTCGGCTACCTGTTCGAGGAGGGGAGCATCTTCTCGGGCGATGGCCACTGCCGGCCGTTCGATGCCCGAGCGAACGGAACCCTCCCGGGGAGTGGCGCGGGCGTCGTCGTGCTCAAGCGCCTCAGCGACGCGCGTGCTCACGGTGACACCGTCCTCGCGGTCATCAAGGGCACCGCCATCAACAACGATGGACACCGCAAGGTGGGCTTCATGGCGCCCGGTGTCGAGGGGCAGGCGGACGTCGTGCGCCGTGCCCATCAGCGGGCCGGTGTGGAGCCGCGCTCCATCTCCTACGTGGAGGCCCACGGCACGGGGACCGCGATCGGCGACCCCATCGAGGTCGCGGCGCTCACGCGTGCCTTCGCGGGCGAAGCGGGCTCACGCGCCTGCGGGCTCGGCTCGGTGAAGAGCAACATGGGACACCTCGACAGCGCGGCGGGCATCGCCGGGTTGATCAAGGTCGTGCTGTCGCTTCAGCACCGGACGTTGCCGCGCTCGCTCCACTTCGAGTCGCCCAACCCGAACATCGACTTCCAGAGCGGTCCCTTCTACGTCGTCGCCCAGAACCAGCCGTGGACCGCGACCGAGGGGCCGCTGCGCGCCGGGGTCAGCTCGTTCGGCATCGGAGGCACCAACGCGCACGTGGTGCTGGAAGAGGCCCCCGCGCCCGTGGCGGCCGTGGCCTCGGAGGCTCGGGCCGAGCGCTCGCGGCACATCCTGACGCTGTCCGCGCGCAGCGAGGCGGCGCTGCGTCAGCTCGCGGGGCGCTATCGCGAGCGGCTGGACTCCACGGAGGACGTGCTCGCGGACCTCTGCTTCTCCGCGAACACCGGACGGACGACCTTCGAGCATCGGCTCGCGGTGGTGGGGGTGGATCGCGCGCATCTGTCCACGCTGCTCAGCTCGGCGGAGCGTCAGGAGGAGCGACCTGGGCTGGTGCGTGGCGTGCCCGACCTCAAGCAGTCCGCGAAGGTCGCGTTCCTGTTCTCGGGGCAGGGCTCCCAATACGTTGGCGTCGCGCGCGAGCTGTATGCGACGCACCCTGGCTTCCGTCAGCGCCTCGATGCGTTCGATGCACTGCTGCGCGGAACGTGGACACGCTCGCTCCAGTCGGTGCTCTACCCCGCGCCGGGGGAGGACTCGGTCCTCGATCAGTTCGACCACGCGCAGCCCGCGCTCTTCGCGCTGGAGTACGCGCTGGGCGAGCTGTGGATGTCCTGGGGCGTGATGCCGGATGTCCTGCTCGGCCACAGCACCGGCGAGCTGGCGGCTGCGTGCCTCGCGGGCGTGATGAGCGTGGAGGACGGACTGAAGCTGGCGGTGCACCGCGGCAGGCTGATGCACCAGCTCCCCGAGGGTGGAAACCTCGCGGTGTCGGCGAGCGAGGCCCAGGTGCGTGAGGTCCTCGCTCAAGGAGGCTGGGCCATCGGTGTCGCGGCGCTCAACGGGCCCGACAACGTCGTGGTGTCGGGCCCTCCCGAGGAACTCGCCGCGGTGACGCAGGCGATGGAGGCGCGTGGCTTCAAGGTCCGGCGCCTGAACATCCCGCGCGCGGCCCACTCGGTGATGGTGGAGCGCATCCTGGAGGAGTTCCGCGCGGTCGCTCGGACGCTGACCTTCTCGCTGCCGAAGCTTCCGATGGTCTCGGGCATGACGGGAGCGCCCATCACCGAGGCCATCGCGACCCCTGACTACTGGTGCGCGCAGCTTCGCGAGCCCGTGCGCTTCGCGGACGGCGTGCAACGCCTCTACCAGGACGGCGCGCGTGTCTTCGTGGAGATCGGCCCCAAGGCCACGCTGCTCGGCATGGCGGCGCGGTGCGTGCCCGAGGGCGAGTGCGCCTTCTTGCCGAGCCTGAAGCCCGAGGACGGAGGTTGGCAGCAGCTCCTGGAGAGCGCCGCGGGACTGTTCGTCCGGGGCGTGCACGTGGACTGGGCCGCGCTCGATGCGGGCCCGTCGCGCCGCAAGGTCACGCTCCCCACGTATCCGTTCCAGCGGCAGCGCTTCTGGGAGGAGGGCGCGGGACTCCAGCGCCCCAACGGCGCGAGCACGTCCCGCGAGGAGCACCCGTTGCTCGGAGCGCGAGTGCCCCTGGCGCTGCTGGAGGGCGGGGCGCTCCTGTTCGAGACGACCCTGGGGCCCTCGGCGCACGCGTTCCTCGGACAGCACCGCGTGTTCGGGACGCCCACGTTGCCGGCCACCGCCTACGTCGAGATGGCGCTCGCGGCGGGCGCGCGCATGCTCGGAACCTCCGCGCTGCGCTTGTCGGACCTGGCGCTGCTGGCCGCGATGACCTTCCCCGCGGATGCCGAGCGCCGCGTGCAGGTCTCGGTGAGCGGTGCGGCGGGAGGTCGCGCATCGGTGCGCATCTTCAGCCGCTCCATCGCGAACCCGGATGAGGCGTGGCTCCTCCATGCCACCGCGACGCTTGCTCCCTGGAATGAGAGCGAGGAGACGCGTGGCGAGCCCGGACTCGACGCGGTGCTGGAGGGGCTGCGCGCCGCGCCGCTGCTCCAGGACTACTACCAGCGTGCATTGGAATCCGGCGTCGACTTCGGCCCCGAGTTCCGAGGCATCACCGAGCTGCGCCAGCAGGGCGAGCAGGTCCTCGCCCGCATCGAGAAGCCCGCCACGCTCGGGGGTACGGGCGCCTATCTCGCGCATCCGGCCTTGCTGGATGCCTGCCTTCAGGTCGTGGGCGGGGCCTATCCCGAGCTGGCGGAGTCCGAGGTCTACGTGCCCATGCGCATCGAGAGCCTCGTGTTGTCCGGAGGACTCGAGGCCGGTGTGTGGAGCCACGCGGTGGTGCGGCCTCTGGATGAGGGGCGGCAGCGGCTGCGCGCGGACGTCAGCGTCTTCACCAGCGAAGGACGGCGGTGCGCGCGCGTGGAGGGGTTGGAGCTCCAGCGCACGACTCATGAGGCGCTGGGACTCGCCGCGGGTTCGGAGCTGGATCCGCTCCTCTACGAGCGCGTCTGGGAGCCCGCCGCGCTGGGCGAGGTGGGGCCGGGGGCGCGAGGAGCGGAGGAGGGGGCTTGCCTCATCCTCGCGGATGACGCGGGCGTGGGTGAGCGGCTGGCGCGGACCTTGAGCGAGGCGGGGCGTCCTTGCTTCGTGGCGACGCGCGGACTGGCGTTCCGCAAGCTCGGAGCGCGGCGCTTCGAGCTGCCGGAGGACCCGGACGCGCTGCCCGCGGCGCTGCGTGAGGCGGAGCTGCCGACGGGACTCGCGGACGTCGTCGTGCTGTGGGGCCTCGATGGCGCGACCACGGACTCCCTCATGGACGCTCGCCTGGAGGATGCCACGCGGCGAGGCTGCGGAAGCGCCTTGGGCGTGCTGCGCTACCTCATCGAGCGAGGCCACTCGGAGGCGGTGTGGTTGATCACACGGGGCGCGCAGTCCGTGTCGCCCGGAGATGCGGTGCCGGGCCTCGCGCAGGCGCCGCTCTGGGGCATGGCGCGCCCGCTCGCCATCGAGTCGTCCGAGATGGATTGCCGGTGCGTCGACCTGGATCCACGCGCCGACCTCGACGCGCAGGTCGATGCGCTG
This sequence comes from Myxococcaceae bacterium JPH2, assembly GCA_016458225.1. NCBI lineage: Bacteria > Pseudomonadati > Myxococcota > Myxococcia > Myxococcales > Myxococcaceae > Myxococcaceae bacterium JPH2. The sequence continues at coordinate 17,428 of JAEMGR010000033.1, forward strand.
CTTCGAGAGTTGGGCGCGCGCCGCGAGGCGACCGACAACCAGGTGGCCTACCGCGGTGTCCGTCACGTCGCGCGGCTGCGGAGGACGGAGGCCCGTGCGCTGCTTGCCTCGCGCGTCGAGCGTTCCGAGCTGTTCCGCGCGGACCGCAGCTACCTCATCGCGGGTGGGCTCGGGCGACTGGGCCTGCTGACCGCGGAGCTGCTCGCACGGCGGGGCGCGCGCACCTTGGTCCTGACCGGCCGAGCCGAGGCAACCCCGAGCGCGGCCGAGCGACTGGAGCGCTTGCGTCGGCAAGGCGTCCGGGTCGAAGTGCGGCAGGTCGATATCGCGGACGCGACGGCGCTGGGGGCATTGCTGGAGGAAGTGGCCCGCGAACTCGCGCCGCTGGGCGGCGTGTTCCACTCGGCCGGCGCGCTCGACGACGGCGTGCTGCGACAGCAGCGCTGGGCGCGCTTCGAGTCGGTGCTGCGGCCCAAGGTCCGTGGTGCATGGAACCTGCACCGACTGACGGCCCACCTGCCGCTGGAGCACTTCGTCCTCTTCTCGTCGGTGGCGTCGCTGGTGGGCTCAGCGGGGCAGACGAACCACTGCGCCGCGACGGCCTTCGAGGACGCGCTGGCGCATCACCGCCGCGCCGAGGGACTGCCGGGGCTCAGCATCAACTGGGGCGTGTGGGCTGGCGACGCCGGGGCCCGCGTGGCCGTGAGCGAACAGGCGCGCACGCCGGGCCTGGATGCACTGCCGGCGCGGCAGGGGCTCCGCGCGCTGGAGCTGTTGCTCACCACGCGCGCCACGCAGGTGGGCGTGGCGGCCATCGACTGGGCGGTGTTCGGCGGAGGGCGCTCGTCACCGTATGACCAGGCGCTGCGCGAGCGAGCGCGCGGGCAGGTGGGCGCGCGCGCGACGTTCGTGGAGACCTTGGCGAGGGCGCCGGTCGCCCAGCGTCGCCGCCTCTTGATGGAGTACCTGCGCGAGCAGGTGGCTTGGATGCGCGGCCTGGGCTCGGGCGAGTCCATCGACCCACGGCAAGGATTCCAAGAGATGGGCATCGACTCGTTGGCCGCGTTGCAGCTCAAGAACCGGCTCCAAGCGGGCTTCGGCGTCACGCTGCCTGCCACCCTCGTCTTCAACTACCCGACGACGGAGAAGCTCGCGGCGCGGCTCGCGGAGGACTGCATCCCGCTGGAGTTCGAAGTGGAAGCGGAGCCCGGGCCCGTGGCGCGCGAAGCGAGCGCGCCCGCGCTGGAGGGGCTGACCGAAGCGAACCTCGCGAACCTGCTCTCCGAGCAGCTCTCGAAGATGAACTAGGCCCGTCATGTCCGCGCACCCGAGCGATACCGGCTACGGCGACCTGATGAAGCGCGCGCTCCTGAAGCTCCAGGAGGCGCAGTCGCGCCTGGATGCCCATGAGCGTGCGAAGCACGAGCCCATCGCCATCATTGGGATGGGGTGCCGCTTCCCCGGCGGCGTGACGACGCCCGAGCAGTACTGGCGACTGCTGAGCGAAGGGCGGGACGCCATCACGGAGGTCCCCGCCACGCGATGGGACGTGGACAGCTTCCATCACCCGGACCCGGACGCGCCGGGCCGCGTCTCCAGCCGCTTCGGCGGGTTCCTGGACCGCATCGATCAGTTCGAGCCGCGCTTCTTCGGCATCTCTCCGCGTGAGGCGGCGCGGATGGATCCGCAGCACCGGCTCTTGCTCGAGTGCACCTGGGAGGCGCTGGAGTCCTCTGGCCGGAATCCCACGTCCCTGCAGGGCACGCGCACCGGCGTGTTCATCGGGATGATGGGGCAGGACTACACGCAGATCGCCACGCAGTCCCCCGAGCTCATCGATGCCCACACGGGAGCGGGCAATGGCGCGAGCGTCGCGTCGGGACGGCTCTCGTACACGTTCGGGCTCCAGGGCCCCAGCCTCACGGTCGACACGGCGTGCTCGTCGTCTCTCGTCGCCGTCCACCTCGCGCTGCGCAGCCTGCGCCAGCAAGAGGTGGACTTCGCGGTGGCGGGCGGCGTGAACCTCGTGCTGTCGCCGGTGGCGTCGTTGATTGAATCGCGCGCGCACATGCTGTCGCCGGATGGGCGCTGCAAGGCGTTCGATGCGTCGGCCAACGGGATTGGCCGGGGCGAGGGCTGCGGCGTCATCGTGCTGCGGCGCCTGTCGGATGCGATTGCGCACGGTGACCCCATCGTCGCGGTGCTGCGCGGCTCGGCCGTCAACCAGGATGGCCGGACCAGCGGGCTCACCGTCCCCAACGGGCTCGCGCAGCGACAGGTCATCCAGGACGCGCTGAAGGACGCCCGCGTGGATGCCTCGCAGGTGGGCTACGTGGAGGCGCACGGAACGGGGACGGCGCTGGGGGATCCCATCGAGCTGGAGGCCCTGGCCGCTGCCTACGGAGACAAGGCCGCGCGAAGCCAGCCGCTGGTGGTGGGCTCGGTGAAGACGAACCTCGGCCACCTGGAGGGCGCGGCGGGCATCGCTGGGCTCATCAAGTCCGCGCTGTGTCTGTCGCGCGAGCGGATTCCCGCGCACCTCCACCTGCGCAATCCCTCGCCGCACGTGGACTGGAATCGCCTCTTCATCGAGGTGCCCACCACGCCGCGAGACTGGCAGGCCGGCGAGCCTCGCTTCGCCGCGGTCAGCTCCTTCGGGTTCTCCGGCACGAACGCCCACCTCATCCTGGAGTCCGCGCCGAGGCCCGCGCAGTCCGCCGTGCACGAAGAGCGGCCCTGGCATCTGCTGGGTCTGTCGGCGCGCACGGTGGGGAGCCTGCGGACGCTCTCCGGTGACGTGGCGAACGTGCTGGGCGCGGAGCACCTGGGCACGCTCGCGGAGGTGTGCCACGCGGCCAATGTGGGCCGCACGTCGCTGGAGGAGCGCGCGGCCTTCATCGCGCCCACGACCGCGTCCATGGCCGAGGCGCTGCGCGGCTTCCAGCAAGGACTGGCCACGGAGCCCGGTGCCTGGGTCCAGGGACGCAAGGGCCTGGAGGTACCGCGCCTCGCGTTCCTCTTCTCCGGGCAGGGCGCGCAGTACGTGGGCATGGGGCGCGAGCTGTTCGCCACGCATCCTGACTTCCGGAGCGACCTCCTCCGGTACGAGGCCATCCTGCGGCCTCACCTGGAGCGTCCACTCACGCAGGTGCTCTTCGAGGCGCGCGACGGAGCCCTGGACGAGACGCGCTTCACCCAGCCCGCGCTCGTCGCGCTGGAGCTGGCGCTGGCGCGACTGCTCCAGTCGTGGGGGCTTCAGCCGGACGCGCTCCTCGGGCACAGCGTGGGCGAGTACGCGGCGGCGCTGTTCTCGGGCGTGATGGAGCCCGAGGAAGGCCTGCCGCTCGTGGCCGAGCGCGCGCGGCTCATGCAGGCCCTGCCCGAGCGCGGGACGATGCTCGCCGTCCTCGCGGACGAGGCGCGCGTGGCCCCGTTGCTCAGCGCCTATCCCCGCGTGTCCCGCGCGGCGCTCAATGGCCCGCGCAACACGGTGCTGTCCGGAGATGCGGCCTCGCTCGATGCCCTGTCGCGGACGCTGGCCGCGGAGGGAGTCGAGTGCCGACGGCTGAAGGTCTCTCACGCCTTCCACTCGCCCCTGATGGAGCCGATGGTCGCGGACTTCGAGCGCGCGGCGGGGCGCGTGGCCATGCGGACATCACGCATTCCGCTCATCTCGAACCTCGACGGAGAGGAGGGCGGCGAGGCGATGGCGCGTCCAGGCTACTGGGCGCGGCATGTGCTCGCGCCGGTGCGGTACGCGGCGGGCATCCAGACGCTCGTGCGGCGCGGGGTGCGTGCCTTCCTCGAGGTGGGGCCCAAGCCTGTCCTCGTGGGGCTGGCGCGCGAGGGCCGCGTGCCCGAGGACGCCGTGTGGCTGGAGACGCTTCATCCCCGCCGAGGGGACTGGCAGGGGCTGCTGCGCTCCCTCGCGGAGCTGTACGTCCGAGGCGTCGAAGTGGACTGGACCCGCTTCGATGGTGCTCCGACGCGGCGGCGCGTGTCGTTGCCTACCTATCCGTTCGAGCGACAGCGTCACTGGCTGGAGGTGCCCGCGCCGTGGGCGCGTCAGGCGCCTCGTTCATCCGCGCATCCTTTGCTCGGGGCGCGATGGGACTCGATGGCGCTGCGCGAGGGCACCACGGTCTTCGCGGGTGAGCTGCGGGCCAGCTCGCTTCCGTTCCTGAGTGAGCACCGCGTGCATGGCAAGGCAGTGGTCCCCGCCACGGCCTTCGTGGAGATGGTGGCCTCGGCGGCGGCGCGGGTGCTCGGCTCGGAGTCGCTCACGCTGGAGGAGTTCACGCTGCATCAGGCGCTCGTGCTCTCGGAGCAGCGGGCCACGCGAGTGCAGACGCTCGTGGAGCAACGCGGCGATGCGGGCTGGACCTGCACCCTGGTGAGCAAGGAGGACGAGAGCGCCGAGGACGGGCCGCGCGCTTCAGCGGGCTGGCGCACGCATGTCACGTGTCGTCTCTCGGTGCTCGACGCCCCCAGGCCCCGGGGCGACCGGAATGCGTGGAAGCGGAGCTGCCCGGAGCAGGTCTCGGTGGAGGACTTCACCGCCGCGATTCGCGAGCGCGGGCTCGACTATGGCCCGTCGCTGCGGCTCCTCGAGTCGCTGCATCGCGGGAGGCACGCCGCGTTCTCCGTCAGCCAGGTGGAGGCCGGGCCAGACACCTTCCGCGCGCATCCGGCCCTGCTCGATGCGTGCTTGAGGACGGCCGCCGCCGTCACGCCGCTCGCGCCCGAGGACCCGTTGCTGTTGCCCGTCGCGCTCCAGCGGATCGACCTGTACGAGCCGCTGCCCGCGCGCGTCTGGACCCACGCCACGCAGCGCTCGTCACTGGGCGCGGCGGGTCTCCCCGTGACGGACCTCACGGTGTGCGGGGAGGACGGCGCGGTGGTGGCCACGCTCACGGGCCTCACCGTCCGCAAGGCGGATCGCGACGCGCTCTTGCGGGGGCTGGATGGAGAGCTGCCGGACTGCGTCTATCGCACCGCATGGAGTCCGGCACAGGCCGTCACGCCGCCGAGGCTCGCGGGACAGCACTGGGTGCTGTTCGCGGACGCGGGTGGGGCAGGGGCGCTCCTCGCGAGTCAGCTCACCGCGCGAGGCGCCCGCGTCACGCAGGTGCGCCGAGGCGCGGAGCCGAGCCGCGCGGCGGAGCGCCTGTCGGTGGATGCAGCCTCGCCCGAGTCCATCGCGGCGCTCCTGACGCGTTGGGCGGACGCGCCGCCCCAGGTCTGCCTCTACCTGTGGGATGTCGATGCGCCGCGCGATGCCGAGCCCCGGCTGGATGCGCTCGATGCGCCGCTGCTGCTGGTCCAGGGAATGCTGCGCGCGACGTGGCGCACCGCGCCTCGCTTCGTGGTCGTCACGCGGGGGACGCAGCGACTCGGCCTGGAGCCCGTGGCGCCGAACGTCGCGCAGGCTCCGCTGTGGGGCTTCGCCCAAGCGATTGCGACCGAGGCTCCGGAGCTGAAGTGCCTTCGCGTGGACCTCCCCGCCGAGCCGGTCGAGGAGGACTTCGACCTGTTGTTGCGCGCCTGTGCGCTGCCCGACTCCGAGGCGCAGGCCGTGGTGCGCGAGCGACGCCTGCACACGGCGCGACTGGAGCGGATCCGCCCGCGCTCGGCGCCGAGTCGCGACGTGGCGGTGCTGCCCGATGCGACCTACCTCATCGCGGGTGGGCTCGGCGGACTGGGGCTGCACCTCGCCGGATGGCTGGCGCACAAGGGCGCACGCCACGTGGTCCTGCTCGGTCGGCATGCCCCCACCGAGGAGGCGAGTGCTCGGATTGCCTCTCTGCGCGAGCAGGGCGTCGACGTCCGCGTGGCACTCGCGGACATCGCGGTGCGAACGGACGTGGCGACGGTGCTGGAGGGACTGCGCTCCGGGCCTCCCTTGCGCGGCGTCATCCACGCGGCGGGCGTGCTGCGCGATGGCACCCTGGGCTCGCAGTCACCCGCGCGCTTCCATGAGGTGCTGGCGCCCAAGGTGCTCGGTGCGTGGAACCTGCACGTGCTCACGCGGGAGGACGCGCTGGACTTCTTCGTCGGCTTCTCGTCCGTCGCATCGCTCATCGGGACGCCGGGACAGTCCAACTATGTCGCGGCCAATGCGTTCCTGGATGGGCTCGCGCATCTGCGGCACGCGCTGGACCTGCCCGCGCTGACGCTCAACTGGGGCTCCTGGGGCGAGGCGGGCATGGCCGCGCGGTTGAGGTCGGCGGACGCGCCACCTCCTGGGGCGCTGGGCTTGGGTGCGCTCAGCGTCGAGCAGGGCCTGGCGTTCCTGGATCGACTGCTGGCTCGGGCGCATGTGCAGGTGGGCGTGTTCCCGGTCGACTGGGCACGGCTGGCCGAGCAGCTCCCAGGGCTCGCGCGCCAAGCGCTCGTGCAGGGACTGCTGGAGCTTCCCGCGGGGAGTCGGAGACAGGCGCCCGCGTTCCGCGCGCGCTGGGAGAGCGCACCTCCCGCGCGGAGGTTGGAGCTGCTGCGTCAGCACGTGGCGGGGCAAGTGGCGGCGACGCTCGGGCTGGCGGAGGCGGACGCGCCCACGGGCAGCGAGCGGCTGTTCGACCTGGGCTTCGACTCGCTGCTCGCCGTCGAACTCAAGAACCGCCTCGCGACCAGCTTGGGCCGGAGCCTTCGCACGACGCTCGTCTTCGACTTCCCCACGGTGAGCGGACTGGTGGCGCACCTCGGAGAAGAGCTGGGGCTGGGAGACGCCGCGCCGAGCCCCGAGCCCACGGGGCGCCCGGTCCAGGACGTCATGGCGGAGGAGATTCAAGGGCTGTCCGAGCAGGAGCTGACGGCCCTCATCGATCAGGAATTGGAGAGCGCGCTTACGCGCTGAGGACTCGATGGCGAAACTGCCGACACGCATTTCGGAGCTTCCGGTCGTCAAGCTGGCGTACCTGGCGAACCAGCTCCGCGCGAAGAAGGACGTGCTGGCCGCGGAGCCCATCGCGGTCATCGGCATGGCTTGTCGCTTTCCGGGGGGCGATGAGCTGCCCGAGACCTTCTGGCGCTTTCTTCGAGACGGAGGAGACGCGACGCGCGAGGTGCCGCGCGAGCGATGGAACATCGACGACATCTACGACCCCACCCCGGGCGTGACGGGCAAGGTCTACACGCGGCGCGGCGCGTTCATCGAGAACGTGGACCTGTTCGAGCCGAGCTTCTTCGGCATCCCGCCGCGCGACGCGAAGGACATGGATCCGCAGCAGCGACTCCTGCTGGAGGAGTGCTGGAGGGCGCTGGAGCGCTCGGGCATTCCTCCCGCGGGCCTCGCGGGGAGCCGCACGGGCGTCTTCGTGGGGCTGATGCACAACGACTACAATGTGCTCGGCATCACCGCGGGCGTGGAGATGCAGTCCGCGTCGTTGAACTACCCCTCGATGGCCGCGGGGCGCATCGCCCACACGTTGGGGTTCCAGGGGCCCGCGCTCACGGTGGACACCGCGTGCTCGTCCTCGGCCGTGGCGGTCCACCTCGCCTGCCAGAGCCTGCGCAACGACGAGAGCGACCTGGCGCTCGCGGGCGGGGTGAGCCTCAGCCTCTCGCCGCTCACCATGATGTTCGAGTGCCAGAACCGCATGCTGGCCGCGGATGGTCGATGCAAGGCCTTTGATGCCTCGGCGGATGGCTTCGGGCGAGGGGAGGGCTGCGGCGTCGTCGTCCTGCGGCGGCTGTCGGACGCGCTGGCGGCGGGAGATCAGATCCTCGCCGTCATCCGCAGCTCGGCGCTCAACCATGACGGGCGCAGCAGCGGCCTGATGGTTCCCAACGGGCGCTCCCAGGAGCGCGTGCTGCGCACGGCGCTGGAGAACGGCGGCGTGGAGCCGCACCAGGTGGGGTTCATCGAGGCGCACGGGACAGGGACCGCGCTGGGTGACCCGATCGAGATGGAGGCGATTCGCGCGGTCTATGGCCGGGGCGTCACGCGCGAGCGCCCGCTGTTCGTGGGCTCGGTGAAGACGAACATCGGGCACCTCGAGGCCGCAGCCGGCGTCGCGGGGCTCATCAAGGTCATCCTGGCGCTGCGCCACGAGACCATCCCCGCGCACCTGCACTTCGCGACGCCGAACCCGAACATCCGTTGGGACGACCTGCCCGTCGCCATCCCCACCACCGCGCAGCCGTGGCCCCGGGGCGAGTCACGCCGCATCGCGGGCGTGAGCAGCTTCGGCTTCAGCGGCACCAACGTGCACCTCCTGGTGGAGGAGGCCCCTCTCCTCGAGCGCCCCGCGCCAGCGCGTGAGCGCCCGCTGCATGTGCTGTCCCTGTCGGCGAAGACAGAGGCCGCGCTCGACGCGCTCATGGCCACCCATGAGGAGTCGTTGCCGAGTGACGACGCGGTCCTCGGGGACTGGTGCTACACGGCCAACGTGGGGCGCTCGCAGTTCGAGCACCGCGCGGCCGTCACGGGCGCCACCACCGAGGAGCTGCGCGCGGCGCTGAAGCGGCTGCGCGAGCAGAAGGCCGAACTCCCGCGCGAGCCTCGGCGTGGCATCGAGAGTCCCCGGCCTGTCTTCCTCTTCACGGGACAGGGCTCGCTGCGGCCCGGCGTGGGGCGCGAGCTGTCTGAACTCTGGCCCACCTTCCGCGAGGCCCTGCAGCGCTGCTCGGCCGCGCTGTCCGACCTCCTCACCCCGCGCCTGGAGGACATCCTCTTCGGTGAGGACGCGGCGCGACTCCAGGAGGACGCGCGCTGCGCGCAGCCCGCGCTGGTCGCGCTCGAGTTCGCGCTCTGCGAGCTGTGGGCCTCGTGGGGCATCGTCCCCGCGGCGGTGATGGGCCACAGCCTGGGGGAGTACGCCGCGGCCGTGGTCGCGGGCGTCATGAGCATCGAGGACGCGCTGCGGCTCGTCGTCGAGCGCGCCCGGCTGATGGGCGAAGCACCGGGTGATGGCGCGATGCTCGCCCTCACCGCGTCCGTGGAAGCGACGACGCGTGTCCTGACGCCGTTCTCCGAGGTCGTGTCCATCGCGGCCATCAACGGACCCGAGGAAGTGGTCGTCTCGGGGAGCCGGGCGGCGATCGCCGACCTGACCGGCGCGTTCGAGCGCGAGGGCGTGACGGGCAAGTTCCTGCGCGTCACCCATGCGTTCCATTCGCCGCTGATGGACCCCGTGGTGGGGCCCTTCGAGGCGTGCGTTCAAGGCGTGGCCCTCTCGCCACCGCGCCTGCCCTTCGTCTCGACGTTGGAGGGAGGCCTCGTCACCGACGCGCTCACGCGACCTGGCTACTGGAGCCGGCACCTGCGCGAGCCCGTGCGCTTCGCTCAGGGCCTGGAGTGCATGCGGGCCCTCAAGCACGGGACCTATCTGGAGGTCGGGCCCGCGCCGGTGCTCGCGGGGCTGGGCAGCCGGTTGTTCGCGGGACAGGACGCGCTGGCGTGGCTGCCGAGCCTGCGGCCCTCGGCGGGCGAGGCCGCGCAGCTCCTGTCCACCCTCGGAGGGCTGTACGCGCGCGGCTTCGACATCGACTGGGCGGGCTTCGATGCGCCCTTCGAGCGACGGCCGACGAACCTGCCGACCTATCCGTTCCAGCGCGAGCGCTACTGGCTCGAGATGGGCTCGGGTCGCTACGTGCCGGAGAAGGGCGGCGCGCGGGCGGATGCCCATCCACTGGCCGGCGCCCCCATGTCGCTCGCGGGCTCGCGCGAGACGCGCCTCGCGGCCCGATTGAGTTCTTCCTCGCCGGCCTACATCGCCGAGCACCGCGTGTTCGGCTCCACCGTCCTGCCGGCCGCTTGCTACGTGGAGATGGCCCTGAGCGCCGCGCTGACCGCGACGGAGCATGAGCGCCCCCTCTTGCTCCAGTCCTTCGAGCTGGAGCGCCCGTTGGTCTTCGGCGAGGGCTCGGTCTGCGACGTGCAGACGGTGCTCGTTCCGGAGGACGGGGGCTCGCGCTTCGAGATCCACGGCCGGGACGCCGAGGCCCAGGAGTGGCAGCGACTGGCGCGGGGCCTCGTCGCGGAGGTTCCCGCACCGGCGCCCAAGGTCGCGCTCGATGCGAGGTTCCTCGCGCGCTTCGGTGCGTCGAGTTCCGCGGCGCCGCTCTACGCCCTGATGGCGAAGCATGGGCTCGAGTATGGCCCGTCGTTCCAGGCCATCGAGGAGCTGCGCTTCGAGCCGAATGGATGTCTGGCGCGGATCCGCCTGCCGGATCAGCACGTCCTGGGCATGGAGGCGTACCGGCTGCATCCCCTCATCCTGGATGCCTGCTTCCAGACGGTCGCGGCCCTCTTCATGGAGGAGGCCCAGCGCTCGAAGTCCCACCGGCAGCGCATGCCTGTCGCCATCCAACGCCTGCGCTGGTTCCGGCGTCCGAGCAGCGCGATCTGGGTGCACGCGCGGAACAACGGGAACGCGGACCCTTCGGTGGAGATGCTCCACATCGACCTGCGCCTCCTGGGCGAGGACGGCGAGGTCATCGCCGAAGTGGATGGGCTCCAGCTCAAGCGCATCGACCGACAGGTCGTCCTCTCCGCGCGCCCGGAAGCCGCGCGGGAGGTGCTGCTGGAGATGGCGTGGAAGGAGCAGCCCGCGCCGCGCACCAGCGGCTCCGTTCCCCATGCGGGACGGTATGTGTTGGTGGCCGAGGCGGGGCCCGTCACGGACGCGCTGCGCGCACGGCTGGAGAGCCAGGCCGCGCGCTGCCTCGTCGTGACGCCAGGGGAGCGCTCCGCGCAGGACAGCGCGGATCGGTACTCGGTGGATCCGCGCGACCCCAAGGGCTTTGACGCCCTGTTCCGCGAGCTGTCCTCGCAGAAGGAGCCGACGACGGTGCTCTGGCTCGGGGACCTCGAGCGTCGCGCGGAGCGGCCCGATGCATCCCTGGCGGACGCGGCCCTGGAGGGAACCCTCGGGGCGCTGCACCTCGTGCAGGCCATGGCGCGCGCGACCTGGACGCGTCGCCCGGCGCTGTGGTTCGTGACCCGCGGAGCCGTCGCCGCGCGGGCCGGTGACACCGTGGGCGGCCTCGCGCAATCGCCGGTGTGGGGCCTGGGGCGCGCCGCCGCGCTGGAGCATCCCGAGCTGGGCTGCCGACTGGTGGACCTGGACGCCAGCGAAGAAGCGTCCGCACGACTCGTGATGCTGCTCGGCTCCGCGGTCGAGGAGAACCTGCTGGCCCTGCGCGGGGACCAGCTCCTCGCGGCGAGGCTCATGCGCGCCGACAAGGCCGGCGCGAAGTCCGAGCCTCCGAGAATCCACGCGGACGCGGCGTACCTCGTCACGGGAGGCCTGGGCGCGCTCGGCCTGGAGACCGCCACGTGGCTCGCGGACGCGGGGGCGCGTCACCTCGTCCTCTTGGGTCGAGGTGAGCCGAGTGAGCACGCGAAGGAACAGCTCGCGGCCCTGACGGCGCGAGGCTGTGCGGTGGTGGTGGCCCGGGCGGATGCGTCGCGCCGCGAGGACCTCCAGCGCGTGGTGGCGGAGATCTCCGCCCGAGGATTCGCGTTGCGCGGAGTCATCCACGCCGCGGGTGTCCTCGACGATGGGGTGCTGCCTCACCAGGACTCAGCCCGCATGGCGCGGGTGCTCGGGCCGAAGGTCCTGGGCGCGTGGAACCTGCACCTCGCCACGGCGGACCTGCCGCTCGACTTCTTCGTCTTGTACTCGTCCGCGGCGTCGCTCGTGGCCGTGGCGGGACAGGCCAACTACGTGGCCGCCAACACGTTCCTGGATGCGTTGGCCCATCATCGTCGCGCCCAGGGACTGCCTGCCCTCAGCGTCAACTGGGGCCGATGGGCGGGCGCGGGCATGGCGGAGCGGTCGCGCGGCCGTGGGCAGGGGAGTACGGAGGACGCCTCGGCGCTTCCCCCGCGTCGCGCGCTCGAAGTCCTGCAGGCGCTGCTCTCACGACAGGCCACGCAGGTGGGCGTGCTGCCCTTCAGCGCCACGTCGACGGAGGCGCCGCCTTCGCCCGGCCACGGCCGTCTCTTCTCCGCGCTCGCGGCGGGAACTCCCCCACGCGCCGCGGGTGCGACGCGGCTCACCGGCCTGCTGGAGGAGTTCAAGCGCGCTGACGCCGCCCGCCGTCGCGGTCTGCTGACCCACTACGTGCAGGACCGCTTGGCGCCGCTGCTGGGGTTCTCGCCCGAGCACGAGGTGCTCCAGCGCCGCATCTCACTCAATGAGATGGGGCTCGATTCGCTGCGCGCGGTCGAGCTGAAGAACCGGATGGGCCGTGAGCTGGGCGTGGACCTGCCCATGTCGCGCTTCATCGATGGAACGGGCATCGACGGAATCGTCGAGTCGCTGCACGCCCAGCTCGAACTGAGCGAGCTGCTCGCGCGCACGCCCACCTCCGCCACCGCCACCGAGGTCGAGGAGCTGACGCTATGAGAATGGGCGAGCTGCTTGCCGAGCTGAACCGGCGAGGACTCGAGGTCTGGGCGGAGGGTGACCTCTTGCGGCTTCGCGGCCCGAAGGGCGCCGCGGGCGACGACCTGCGCAAGGTCCTGGCCGAGCACAAGGGCGAGCTGTTGGAGCTGCTGCGCGAGCGCCATCGGGTCCGCGAGGTGCAACCCATCACCCGCGCGCCTCGTGACAAGCCCGCGCCGCTCTCGTTCGGCCAGCAGCGGCTGTGGTTCCTGGATCAGCTGGAGCCGGGCAGCTCCACCTACAACCTCGCGCTGCCGATGCGCGTGGAGGGCGCGCTCGACACCGACCTCCTGGAGCGCTGCTTCACGGAGATTATCCAGCGCCACGAGATCCTCCGCACGTACTACGCGGAGGAGGAGGGCGTTCCGGTTCAGATCGTGGACCCCGACCCTCGGCTCGAGTTCCGCGTGCTGTCCGAGGAGACGGTGCTCGCGCTCTGCCCCGAGGGCCTGGAGGCCTACCTGCATCGCGAGGGGCAGCGTCCCTTCGAGCTGAGCCGTGACGCGATGCTGCGGGTGCTCGTCATCACGCAGGGGACCCAGGGCCAGCTCGTCCAGGTGTGCATGCACCACATCGCGGCGGATGTCTGGGCGCGCGGCATCATCATCCGGGAGCTGATGATGCTGTACGCGGCCTTCTCCCAAGGAGAGCCGTCGCCGTTGCCGCCGCTGGAGCTCCAGTACTCCGACTTCGCCGTCTGGCAGCGCGGCTACCTGGTGGGCGAGGTGCGCCAGGGGCTGGTGGACTACTGGCGCAAGCAGCTCGCGGGCCTGTCTCCGCTGCAGGAGCTGCCCACGGACCATCCGCGCCCGCGCGTGCAGACCTTCGCGGGAGGCGAGGTCCGCTTCGATATCGAGCCTGAGCTGGCCGAGGGGCTCAAGGCGCTCGGCCATGCGGCGAACACCACGCCCTTCGTGAGCATGCTGGGCGCGTTCTTCGTCCTGCTCCACCGCTTGTCGGGCCGCGAGGACCTGGCCCTGGGCGCCAACTCCATCAACCGCGGCCGCGCGGAGCTGGAGCCCCTGGTCGGCTTCTTCGTCGACAACCTGGTGATGCGCGTGGACCTGAGCGGGCGGCCCAGCTTCCACACGGTGCTGGAGCGCGTTCGCGAAGTGGTGCTGGGCGCGTTCGCGCACCAGGATCTGCCGTTCGACCTGCTCGTCGAGGAGCTCAAGCCCCCGCGCAACCTGGGCTTCAATCCCTTGTTCCAGACGGTGTTCTCGTGGACGCGGGAGGCGGGCGGATTCTCGAACCCCGCCGGCGCGAAGATTCTGCCGCTCGAGTTCGAGACGACGGCCTCCCGGTTCGACCTCAACTTCTTCGCCGAGGACCACGGCGATCGCCTGACGGGGCGCATCGTCTTCAATCGCGAGCTGTTCGAGCGCGAGACCATCCAGCGCTACGTCGCGTGCTTCCTCACGCTGATGCGGGCGCTGGTGGCGGAGCCTCATCGCCCGGTGGCGGAGCTGCCCCTGGTGCCGGTGGCCGAGCGGGCCCGCTTGCTCCTCGAGTGGAACGACACCCGCGCCGCGCCGCCTCGCGCGGAGTGCCTGCACGCGCTCTTTGAAGCCCGCGCGGCCCGCACCCCGGACGCGTGCGCGCTGGTCCTCGGAGATTCGGAGCTCACCTACGGCGAGCTGGATCAGCAGAGCGACCGCCTCGCCGCGCAGCTCCAGACGTTGGGCGTGGGACCGGAGAAGGTCGTGGGCGTCTGCCTGGACCGGGCACCACGACTCATCGTGGGCCTGCTCGCGGTGCTCAAGGCGGGCGGCGCGTTCCTCCCGTTGGATCCCGACGAAGCCCCCGAGCGCCTGCGCCGCATCCTCACGGACGCGCGCCCGCACGTGCTGCTCGCCTCGGGCGAGGTCCCCGGCGCGGAAGGCCTGACGGTGGTCCTCCTGGATGACGAGGGCACGGGCCTGCCGAATGCCACGGGGCGCCGCCTGCGCCGCGACGTCACCGCGGAGAACCTCGCGTACATCCTCTACACCTCGGGTTCCACCGGGCAGCCCAAGGGCACCCAGGTGACGCACGCGAGCATCGTCAACTACCTGCGCTGGAGCGTGGAGGCGTACCGGCTCCCCGAGGGCTCGGGCAGTCCGGTGCTCGGCTCCATCAGCTTCGATGGAACGCTCACCAGCCTCTTCGCGCCGCTGCTGGCGGGGCGCGCCTTGTTCCTGCTTCCCCGCGGACAGGAACTGGAGCTGCTCGCCTCCCGCGAGTACCCCGAGCAAGGCCTGAGCTTCATCAAGATGACGCCCTCGCACCTGCGGGCGTTCGAGGGACTGGGCCGCGCGCGCGAGGTGCTGGAGCGCACGCACGCGGTCGTCCTCGGCGGCGAGGGGCTCCACGGCGGAGACCTCGCGCGCTGGCGGGAGCTGGGGCTCTCCACGCGCGTCATCAACGAGTATGGCCCCACCGAGGCGGCCGTGGCCTGCTCGTTCTTCGACGTGCCCCGCACGGACGCGCCGCTGCCGGAGCGCATCCCCATTGGTCGACCCATCACCCACACCCAGCTCTACATCCTGGATCGCCAGGGGCAGCTGGTTCCGCCGGGCGTGCCCGGTGAGCTGTACATCGGAGGGGCGGGCCTCGCGCGGGGCTACCTCGGGCGCCCGGACCTGACGGCGGAGCGGTTCGTCCCCCATCCCTTCGCGGGCGAGCTGCCCGGGCAGTCCGGCGCCCGCCTGTACCGCACCGGAGACGTGGCGCGGCACCTGCCCGACGGGAACATCGAGTACCTGGGCCGGCTGGATGATCAGCTCAAGATTCGCGGCCACCGGGTGGAGTCCGGCGAGGTCGAGTCCGCGCTCGCCCGTCATCCGCAGGTGGTCCACGCCGCGGTGGTGCTGCACCGCGCGCCGGGCGAGTCGCCGCGCCTGGTGGCCTACGTCCAGCCCACGCCTCCGAAGCCAGGAGACGCCGAGGACCTGGAGGTGGCGCTGCGACGGTTCCTCCAGGGACAGCTCCCCGAGTACATGTGGCCGTCGAGCTTCCTGGTGCTGCCCGAGCTGCCGCTCACGCCCAGCGGCAAGGTCGACCGCAAGGCATTGCCCGCGCCGCGTCCGCGCGACGCCGGCCTCGGCGTGCGGTCGGAGGCGCGCACCGAGACGGAGCGCCAGCTGGAGCCGCTGTTCCGTGAGCTGCTCGGACTCGACGCGGTGGCCCCCGACGCGAGCTTCTTCGAGCTGGGCGGACACTCCCTGCTCGCCATCCAGCTCATCGCGCGCATCCGGAGCACGCTCGGCGTGGACGTTCCGCTCAACGAGGTCTTCGAGCGACCGACCATCGAGGGCCTCGCTCAATGGCTCACGCGGGCGGATCGTCCGACCGCGCTCGCGGTGCGCCTGCCCGACTGCGTGGTGGCGCTCAAGCCTTGGGGCAGCAAGCCGCCGCTCTTCTGCACACCGCCGTCCGCGGGCAGCCCGGCGGTGTATGTCTCACTCGCGCGCCAGCTGTCTCCGGAGCAGCCGCTGTATGGCTTTCAGATGCCCGGGGTCACGGACGAGAAGCCGGCCCTGGCTTCCATCGAGGAGACCGCCGCGCTCTTCATCGACGGCATGCGGCAGGTCCAGCCGCAGGGGCCCTATCGCATCGCGGGCTGGTCCTACGGCGGCATCGTCGCCTGTGAGATGGCCCGGCAACTGGAGGCCCAGGGCGAGCACGTCGCGCTGCTGGCGTTGATCGACGGCGCATCGCTGGACCGCAAGGCCGCGCAAGACAGCCATGACGTGAAGGAAGCCGTCAGCACGGGCTCGCAGCTCGTGAAGGTGCTGGTCGAGACGCCGCTGCCGCGCGACTACGCGAGCCTGAAGCTCGTGGGCGAGTGGATGGGCATCAGCCTGCCCGACGCTCCCGGCGAGCTGCTCCGGCGCGACGCGGACGGCCGTCGCAGCTACCTCCGGCGCTTCCTCCGCGACGTCCGGCGCACAGCGCGAAACATGCTCGTCACCCTGCGCGCGGAGCGCTCGTACACCTTCTCCTCGTACGAGGGCCACGCCACGCTGTTCCGCGCGGGGCCGTCACGTCCGGGCAAGGATTCACTCGTCGAGAGCGTGCGCCGCTTCGCGCGCTCCGGCGTGGAAGTCATCAGCGTGCCGGGCAATCACATGACCCTCATCATGGATGAGCGGAACGTGACGGTCCTCGCGCAACACCTGCAGAACTGTCTGGATGAGGTGGCCGTCGCGCTCGCCAGACAGGAACCCCGCCGGACCGAGCCCACGCTGACTCGGTGGACCGGTTCTTCCTCGAAGGAGGTCGCGTGATGCCGCACCGGATTCTCGCATTGGATGGAACGCCCGTGTCTGGGGGCGAGGGGTATGTCTCGGCAGGCATGCTGGGCGCGTTGCGCCAGCTGCTCGACGAGAGTGGAGATTCACGAGCGCTGCTCAACCAGGTGGACATGTTCGTGGGCACCTCCGCGGGCTCGTTCAACGCGGCGTTCTTCGCCAGCGAGGCGGACCCGGACCGGGCCTTCGACAAGAGCCTCCAGTTCTGGGGAGAGGTCGTCTCCATGAACAAGAAGGGCGTCTCCCTGGCCCGCACCGTCCGGGCGCTGATGGGAGGCAGCTCGCTGCTGGATTCGAGCTACATGCGCGACTTCTTCTCCAGCTACTTCGGGCCCAACCTGAAGCTGGGAGACCTGAAGCGCAAGGTCGTCATTCCCTCGTTCCAACTGGATGGCAACCGGGGCGTCGTGCGCGCCTGGAAGGCCAAGGTGTTTCACAACACGGGCTCGGCCAACGACCCGGACATGAACGAGCTGGTGGTGGATGTCTTGATGCGCAGCGGCTCTCCGCCGATGTCGTATCCCATCTACCAGGGCATCCGGGAGAAGGGCAGCGGCTACGTGGATGGCGGGGTGTATGCGAACAACCCCTCGCTGATTGGCCTCGCGCAGATCATCAACGACGCGTCTCGCAAGTCCAAAGAGGAGAAGCTGGAGACGTTGGAGTCGGACGCGCCCGACCTGAGCAACATCCTGCTGCTGTCCATGGGCAACGGTGTCATGCCCAGCTACCTCGACCCCAAGTTCCGCGATGGCACGGCCAACTGGGGCTTCAGTGAGTGGCTGCTCGACCTGCGCGACCCCATGGTCCTGGTGAAGATGCTGCTCGATTCCGGCTCGGACGCCGTGCACTACCAGTGCCGGATGATTCTCCGGAAGCAGTACCTCCGGCTGAATCCTCCGGTGGAGAAGAGCCTGTCCGCCACCGACCTGGAGCAGGTCGACAAGGTGCTCGTCCAACTCCTGAGCCAGCAGTCCACGCAGGACCTCCTCCAGCGCACGCGCGTGTGGTTGCAGCGCTCCGGCTGGCTCGGAGGCGCCGCGGCCGCGGAGCCCCAACCCGCGTCCAAGGTGGGCTGAAGCCCGCGGTCCGTACCCGAGCGTGAGTGAACACAGGAGCCGTGGAATGACGCGCATCATCCTTGTCACGGGAAGTGGCGGAGTCGGAAAGACAACCGTGGCGGCCGCGACCGGCCTCGCTGCCTCGCGCCGAGGCACGCGAACGCTGGTGCTGTCTTTTGACCAAACGCGGGGCCTCCGCGACGCGCTCGGCCAGGACGCGCACCTGGACATCCAGACCCTCGACGTCCACGCCGAGCTGGCGCGTGGCTGGAACGAGGGGCGGGGCGACATCGCCACGCTCCTGGGCGGAGGACTGGAGGGCGTGACGGCCGAAGAGGTGGCGCTCGCGCCGGGCCTGGATGAGCTGCTCGCGCTGCTCCTCCTGGAGGAGCACGTTCGCTCGGGGCGCTACGCGTTGATCATCGTGGACGGGCCCTCGTTCGGCGCGGCGCTGCGCTTCGTGAGCGGCCCGGCCTCCCTGGGCTGGTACGTGCGGCGCTGGGCTGGCCCCGAGCGGAGCGTCCGCTGGGCCCGAGGGAACGTCGAGGCCCTCGCCCGGGTGCGCGATCGCCTGGGCGCGCTCGAGGCGCTGCTGCGCGATCCCGAGGTGACCACCCTTCGACTGGTGACGGCTCCCCGCGCCGGCGCGGTCGAGGAGGTGCGTCGGGCGTACTCGGCCTTCTGTCTCCAGGGGCTCTGTGTGGACGGCCTGGTGGTCAACCACCTCGGCTCCGCTCCGGCGGAGGACCTTGCTCGGACGCTCCAGGCGCAGGTCGAGCCGCTCCAGGTGGTCGAAGTGCCCCGGCAGTCCGCCGAGGTCGTGGGCCCCGAAGCGCTCATGGCCTTCGCCCGGCTGCTGCACGCGGACGGGGACCCCACCGGGGCCCGCGTCGCCTCGCCCGCGCTGGGGATCCGCAAGGACGCGGTGGATGTGTATTGCCTGGAGCTCCACCTGCCTTTCGCGACGCGAGACGAAGTCCATCTCTCGCGTCGTGAGGCGGAGCTGGTCATCCAGGTGGGTGACTTCCGGCGCAATGTCTTGCTTCCGCGCATGGTCGCCGCATTGGCGACCACGGGAGCCCGGCTGGAAGGAAACAGACTGATGGTGAGCTTTCAACCTGAGAGGAAAGACACATGACTTCGCAGAACAAGCGTTTGCCCAAGGGATTCTTTCGCCTGGAGACCCAACCCGAGGAAGGGGCACAGGTCGCCGGCTTCGTTGACGCGGTCATCCCCGGAGGGCGCGGCTTCGTGCAGCAGCTCTACCGCGCCAAGAGGGACTTCCTCCAGGGCGTGTCTCACTTGCTCGACGCGCAGATTCACGAGCTGGAGCACATCGACACGGCCATTCAGGACGACGCGCGCTCGGCGGGCGCCGAGGCCGGCGGCGAGCGGCGCCTCAGCCCGCGTATGAAGACCCTCAAGCAGTTGATGGAGGAGGCCACGCGCATGCGCGGCTCGGCGTCCAAGCAGAACGAGGCTCCGCCACAGGCGCAGGCCCAGGCGCCGCAGAAGCCCGCCGCGCCAGCCCCGGCCACCGCGCCGGAGAAGATCAAGCTCACCTAGCGCCAGCGAGCCGTTGAACGACCACGACGTTCTTTCGCCCCGTGGGAGCCCAGCGCCCCACGCGAGGCGTCCAGTGAGGAGGCAGTCGGGATGGCACACGAGGCAACGGGCCGGATTCTCGCGGAGCGGCTCGCCGCGCTATCACCCGAAAGACGCGCGTTGTTGGAGCTGGCGCTGAAGTCTCGCGGGACGGCGACGTCCGGCGAGGCACCCAGCGCTCGGGGCCGCGCACTCACCCTGGATGCGTTCTTCCGCGCCCAGGCGGAGCAGGGCGGGGGCACGGTGGGCGCGTTCCCAACGCTCGCCCTGCTCGGGGAAGTCATCCCCGCGTTCTCCTGGCTGGACGCGGCGCGCGGGGCGGCCTCCGGCGCGCAGGCCGTGCTCCTCGCCGAGGCGCACCGGGAGCTGCGCGGCGCGCTCTTCCGGAACGTGGACCTCACGCGCTGCGAGCGCATCCTGGGCTTCGGAGCGGGGCAGGGGCAGGAACTCGTGGCGCTCGCGCGCCGCACGGCGACGCACCACCTCGTCGGGCAGGCCTCCTCCGCCGCCGAGGTGGAGTCCACGCGCCAGCTCGTGCGCAGCCACGGCCTCGAAGACCGTGTCGCCACCACCACCGAAGCACTCGGGGGGGAGGCCGCCGGTGAGCCGTTCGATCTGGCCTTCGGGCTGGAGGCGCTGCGCCAGACGGAGGATCGCTCGGCGCTCTTCTCTGCCCTCGGCAAGCGCGTGAAGGAAGGGGGCCAGCTGGTCCTGGGTGACCTCTTCCTTCGCACCCGCCTGTCGCTCCCTCACGTCGAGCGACTGG
The DNA here is from genome assembly GCA_016458225.1 of Myxococcaceae bacterium JPH2. Taxonomy (NCBI): domain Bacteria; kingdom Pseudomonadati; phylum Myxococcota; class Myxococcia; order Myxococcales; family Myxococcaceae; species Myxococcaceae bacterium JPH2. The sequence goes on from JAEMGR010000033.1 coordinate 37,547, forward strand.
GCCTGCCGCTCCTGGACGAGCTGTGCGCGGACCTCTCCGCCCATGGCTTCCTCATCGAGGACTGCGTGGACGCGGCGCGCGAGGCCGCGAACTACCTCCACGCGCCGGGCCTGGAGGCGCAGCTCCAGCGGCTGGGTTGGGCGGCGGATGATGTCCGGACCGAGGTCGCGCGGGCCCACGAGGCGCTCGCGGGATTGCTCGCGGGAGACGCCGTCTCGTACCTGCTGTTGACCGCGCGCAAGCAGTCCAAGCTGGAGGCGTCCCAGCTCGAAGCCCAGAACCGCGAGCGGCTCATGCGTGCCCCGCGCTACGCGGAGCTGCCGCACACGTGGCTGTACGCGCCGCGCTGGCGGCCCGCTCCGGAGCGCGCGAGCGAACCCGAGACGGAGGCCGCGCCCAAGCCTGTTCACTGTCTGCTCTTCGCGGACCGGGGGGGCGTGGCGGAGGCGCTGGCGCGGCACATCGAGGCGGCTGGCGGACGGTGCACGCTCGTGCGCGCCGGTACCTCATTCCGCTCGGTCGGCGCGGGCGGATACGAAGTCGCCCCGCGCGCGCCCGAGTCCTTCCATCAGCTCATGGCTTCGCTCACCGCCGCCGGCCTCACGCCGTCGCATGCGGTGTACCTGTGGAACCTGGACGCCCCTCGGCCCGAAGCGCTGTCGGTCCTCGAGCTTCAGGACGAGGCGCTCGATGGTTGCGGCGCGGTGCTGTACCTCACCCAGGCGCTGCTCAAGAGCGGCTCCGCGTCGCCCTCGCTCTGGGTCGTCACCCGCGGGGCGCAGCGCCTGGAGGAGCGGGGCGAGCTGCCCGGACTGGTGGGCGCTCCGCTGTGGGGCCTGGGCAAGGCCATCGCGTATGAGCACCCCGAGCTGGATTGCCGTCGCGTGGACCTCGACCCCAGTCGGGATGTCGAGTCCGCCGCGCTCGGGCTCTGGACGGAGCTGCGCGGTGGAGCGCGCGAGGACCAGGTCCTGTTCCGCGAGGGAGGCCGGCACGTGCTGCGGCTCGTTCGCCATCGCCAGTGGGATTGGGAGGGAGTGGGGCGCTGGTCGTTCCGCGCGGACGCCACGTATCTCGTGACGGGCGGACTCGGAGGACTCGGGCTGATGGTGGCCCGCTGGATGGTGGAGCACGGCGCGCGCCACCTCGTGCTGCTCGGGCGCAAGCGCGCCAGCGACGTGTCCACCCAGGAGGTGGGCGAGATGCGCGCCCGAGGCGCGACCATCGTCTCGCTCGCGGGCGTCTCGGTGGACTCGGACCTCGACTTCGTGATGACGGGCATCTCCAAGCGCATGCCTCCCTTGCGCGGCGTCATCCACGCGGCGACGGAGGTCGATGACGGCATCCTCGTGCACCAGACGCGTGAGCGCATGGGGCGCGTGTTCGCGGCGCAGGTCGCGGGCGCGTGGAACCTCCACCGCTGGCTGGCGGGCAGGCCGCTCGATTTCTTCCTCTCGCTGTCGTCCTCGACGTCGCTGCTCGGGGGCTCGGGGCAGACGAACCACCTGGCGGCCACGGCCTTCCTGGATGGCTTCGCCGAGTACCGCCGCTCGCTGGGACAACACGCCCAAAGCTCCAGTTGGAGCGCGTGGATGCAGCCAGGTGACGAAGCCCTCCAGGCCCTGGATGCGCGCATGCGCAAGAAGGGCGTGGGCATGCTGCCCGCCGAGCGCGCCTTCTCCGTGCTGGAGCAGGTCTTCGGGCCCGTGCCCGCGGTGGTGGGCGTCATGCCCATCCACTGGCCGACCTTCATCAGCGGACTCCCGGGCGATGCCCTGCCGCCGTTGTTCGAGGACTTCTGGGGCGGCTCGGACGCGGCTCGGAGTGACGCGAGCGGGCGTCGCGAGCTGCTGCGCCACGTGCGGAGCGGCTCGCGCGAGGAGGGCCGCGCGGCGGTGCTCGACTGGTTCCGCGCGAGGATCGCGCGAGTGCTGGAGCTGGGCGCCTCCCAGCTCCCCGAGCCCGAGCAGACGTTGCACGAGCTGGGCCTCGATTCGTTGATGGGCGTGGAGCTGAAGAAGCTGTTGCACAGCGAGCTTCGCGTCGAGTTCCCCCTTCAGGAGCTGCTGTCCGGCAAGAGCATCGGTGAGCTGTCGGACTCCCTCTACCTGGCGCTGCGCTGAATCCTTCAAAGGAGCTGGATGTGTCTGGTGATTCCATTCAAGTCCGATTCGTCGTCGCGCCGTTCCTCCCCGAGCATCAGCCCGCCCTCGGCGTCAGCACGATGCTCAGCCTCCTCCAGCAGAACGGCATCCGCGCGGATGTGCAGTATTTGAACGTGCAGTTCATGCGTCAGATTGGCTGGGAGCTGTATTACTACCTGTCCTACGCCACGCCTCCGGAGATCCTCGCCGGTGAGATGGCCTTCCTGCCCGCGTCGCCCGACCTCCTCCTGGGGGAGATGGTCTTCGCGCCGGCGCTCTGGGGCGAGGCGGCGTCGAACTGGGAGGAGTACGCGGACCGGCTCACGCCGCTCCTGGAGGTGAAGCAGCACACGGAGGGCGCCAGCTCGGGAGGTGGCGCGCGCCGCGAGCAAGCCCTGCACTGGGGCCGGGCCCGCGAACTCATCCGCGCGCTGCGCGAGGACAGCCCGCGCATCGTGAAGCAGTGGGCCCAGGAGATCCTCCGCGACAACCCCCGCGTCGTCGGCTTCACGTCCACCTTCCAGCAGAGCCTGGCCTCCCTGTCGCTGGCCAAGGAGCTGCGCCGGCTGCGGCCTCGTGAAGAGCTGACGCTCATCATGGGCGGCGCCAACTGCGAGGCGGACATGGGCAAGGCGCTCGCGGACAACTTCCCGTTCATGGACCACGTGGTGTCCGGCGAGGGAGAGGGCGTCATCCTGAGCCTCGTCCAGAACGTGCTGGAGAAGAGCGGAGGTCGCCCCCAGCCTCGCTACGTGGCGGCGCCGCAGATCGAGAACATGGACTCCCTGCCCATGCCCGACTTCGATCACTACTTCGCGGCCATCAAGGACATGCCCATGGCCAAGCGCGCCAACCTCACCGCCGAGTCATCGCGCGGCTGCTGGTGGGGCGCCAAGGCGCACTGCACGTTCTGCGGGCTCAACGGCTCCGGCATGGCCTATCGCAGCAAGGACCCGGGCCGCTTCGTCCAGGAGATGCGCACGTTGTCTCGGAAGTATGGCTTCAACTTCTTCATGATGGCCGACAACATCCTCGACCTGAAATACATCAAGTCGGTGTTCCCCGCGCTCATCACGCAAGGGGATGAGCTGACGATGTTCTACGAGACCAAGAGCAACCTGCGCAAAGATCAGCTGGAGCTGATGGTCGCGGGCGGCGTCACGGAACTCCAGCCGGGCATCGAGAGCCTCAGCACGGCGGTGCTGGAGCTGATGGACAAGGGGACCACCCGTCTCCAGAACATCCAGCTCATCAAGTGGTGCGAAGAGTTCGCCATCAACGTCAACTGGAACATCCTCTTCGGCTTCCCGGGAGAGCTGCCTTCGGAGTACGCGGCGATGGCCGAGCTCATGCCCTCGCTGTTTCACCTGCCGCCGCCGGGCGGAGCCGGGAAGATCCGGTTGGATCGCTTCGCGCCGTACTGGAAGACCCCCGAGAAGTACAAGCTCAAGAACGTCCGCCAGAAGTGGTCCTACGACTACGTCTACGCCCAGCTCCCTCCCGAGGAGCGCCGGCGCATCGCCTACTACTTCGACTACGACCACGAGGATGATCGCGACCCGACTGTCTACCTCCAGGACACCCTCAAGCGCACCGAGCAGTGGCGCGACGGCTACAGCCGTGGCGTGACGCTGGAGCTCAAGAAGGACGGGGACAAGACGTTCATCCTCGACTCGCGAGAGGGCGCGTCGCGCGAGACGCCGCTGACGGCGGACGGCCTGCGGCTGCTCAAGTTCATGGACTCCATCCAGAGTTCCCGCGCCGCGCTGGCGCACGTGAACGAGGGGCGCGAGGGAGGGCCGCTGTCGGAGGCGGACTTCGACGCGCTGCTCGCGAGCTTCGTCGAGCGCAACTGGATCATCTGCGAGGGCGCGCGCTACCTCAGCATCGTCCTGGACCGGGGCGAGCGTCAGCGCATCATCGACCTGAAGATCGCCGCGCAGCTCGGGACGATTGACTGGAAGAGCATGGGCGCCCGTCCGGCCGTGAGCCCGGGCCCCGCACTCGCTGCCGCAGGACACTAGGTCGCCCCGATGCCCAACGATCCGACCTCCTCCTCGCCGGAGGCGATGACGCCCCTTCAGCGGGCGGCGCTGGCCATCAAGACCCTCCGCGCGCGCGTGGAGGGCCTCGAACAGGCACGCTCGGAGCCCATCGCCATCATCGGGATGGGCTGTCGTTTCCCGGGCGGCGCGGACAGTCCGCGCCAGTACTGGGAGCTGTTGCGCTCGGGCACCGACGCGGTAGGGCCGGTGCCCGCGGATCGCTGGGATGCGGACGCGTACTACGCCCAGGACCCCGACGCGGCCTGGAAGATGAGCGTGCGAGAGGGCGGCTTCCTCTCGCAGCCCATCGCTGGGTTCGACTGTGAGTTCTTCGGGCTCTCGCCCCGCGAGGCCAGCTACGTGGACCCCCAGCAGCGCCTCATGCTGGAGGTCGCGTGGGAGGCCTTGGAGGACGCCGGCATCGCCCCGGGCTCGCTCGCGGGCAGCGAGACCGGCGTCTATGTCGGCTTCTTGAGCAGTGATTACGGCCGCGTCCCCTTCAATGCCATCAAGACCGGGGACCTGCCGTACATGGGTACCGGCAACGAGCTGAGCTTCTCGGCGGGGCGCGTCTCGTATGTCTTGGGATTGCAGGGCCCCTCGATGGTGGTGGCCACGGCGTGCTCGTCCGCGCTCGTGTCCGTGCACCTCGCGGCGCAGGCCCTGCGCCAGGGCGAGTGCGCGTTGGCGCTCGCGGGCGGCGTGAACCTCATCCTCCATCCGGACAACAAC